>NZ_AP024413.1 GCF_016865445.1 Mariniplasma anaerobium
CATTGCTTGATATAAAATGGTGTTGAAAATTTCTTCAAATATATCTGTGTCTTTAAATCGTCTAACGTAATTTTTTCCAAATGTTGAGAAATGAGGAATGTCATCGGAAAAATCATATCCTAAAAACCAACGATATGCAACGTTTACTTCGATTTCTTCAATCGTACGTCTCATCGAACGAATGTTAAATAAATATTGAATAAAGACAATTTTAAATAAAACGACTGGATCAATTGAAGGTCTGCCCATATCATCTGAATATAAATGCTCGACAATATCATAGATAAAATCAAACTGCATCACTTTATCCACCTTGCGGACTAAATGATTTTGTGGGACAAGTGAATCAATATCAACGACTTGTAGATTCTTGGTGTTGTTTTTTTGATCTCTATTTAACATATATAAGCACCACCTTATACATATATTTTACCACTTACCTATATATTTATATATAGGTAAAAGTGATTTTTTAGAGACATAAAAAAAGAGGAGGACTCAGAACGCCTTTTAGAACCTTAATAGCTCACGCGTTTTTAAGCAGTCTAAGCCGCACATTTTAAACTGGTCCTCACATTTGTATTTTATCACTTTTGTAAAAAAAATACCATATCCGAAGATATGATACTTTGTCTACAGCCTGATAAGAATATCCTAGGATATTCTTTTTATTTTCTAAATTTAACTGCCTTTAATACTTCATAGCGGTTTTTAACATAATTAAGTTTTATAATAGCATCATGATATTTCATTAAGCCCATAATATGTTCTTCATAACCTAGTGTTGTTTTTATGAAACTTAAATCTTCTATTTCAAAAGCTTTAGAAGTTGCGATCCAGTAAAGATAATGTTTTTCTTTAAAATGATTTTCTTCATATAATTGAATTGTTGCGAATTTGTCTATTAAATAGTTTTCATTTTGATAAATATCTTTTATCGTTATTTTCGTTAACTTTGGATCGATTGTTTTCATATAGACATTTTCTTTTTCTTTACCAATAATGATAACTACTTTATCATTTTTAAAGAATCTTAATTGATAAAGTTTTACAATGCCATAAATAACTACAAATAATGAAATCGCAAATAAAACATATTGTAAAGCTCCATCCATAAAGAAGTAAGATAGTACAGAGATAAGGATAGCTATTATAAACATAATATAAACAATTTTTATGATGTATGAAGTTGTATATATATCCTCATTAGGCTCTTTAAAATGACTTCTTTTTATGCGAATCTTCTTTTTAGATAATCCACCAGTAAAACGAGTAAACAACGCTGCAGCAAGCATAACTGGTAGTACTCGACTAACGAATACTAATAAAATAATTGGAAATGCATAGTTACCAAAAGCATAAGGTAGAAAATCAAATAAAGACGATAAAAAGATAATGCCTAAAAAGAAAAAGGCCCAGTCTTTTCTACCAGATAATCTATAAATGAAATGTGATATGATAAAATATGATGCTAAACTTAGAACAAAACTTGTTATTAGATTTCCAATATCCATAATAAACCCCAATCTATGATATCTATAAAGTTAGTATAAGTATTTTTTCTTCTAATGTCAATCATAATGTAAGACTTCATATGAATCATAATAGATATATATCATAACTATTATTACTTATTTTTTTAAATATTAATACCTACTTTATGTAAAAATTTATATAAACTAATATCTTTAACGGTTATGTCTTGTAATTTATTGGTTTATCAAGTAAAATAAGAATGATAAAGATAGGAGTGAAGAGGATGAATATAGCAATATGGTTATTTGTAGTATTATTAGTAGTTGCAGTATTATTAGGTGCAGTGATTGGGTTCTTTGCCGCAAGAAAATGGTTTAAGAAATACCTAGAAAAAAATCCACCAGTTAATGAACAAATGATTCGTGAAATGATGCGACAAATGGGACGTACCCCATCTGAAAAACAAGTTAGACAAATATTAAGTTCAATGAATCAATACAAATAGACATTATGTGTCTATTTTTTTTATAAAAAAAGCATCGATTAGATGCTTTTATAATTTAGATTCTGTACCTTCTCGTAATCGTTTATAATTTGTTTTATGTCTTACAAAAATTATACTTGCCAGAATTGTGATAATCGTTAAATCCATAATACGTGTCGCAAAATTATAAAATGGATGTTCAAAGAAAATTCTAATAAAGAAAAATACTAAGACACCAACTGCACATGCTGTTGAAGCAAGAGAAACATAACGAGTTGTTAAAAATACTGTTAAAAATACAACTATAATTGCAAGTGCTACCCAAGGTTCAATTGCTAGAATCATACCAGCTGAAGTTGCAACTGCTTTTCCACCTTTAAATTTAATATATACAGGAAATACATGCCCAATAACAGCAGCTAACCCATATATACTTGAAATCGTAATATTATATTGACTTACAATATAAAGTGATTGATCTTTCATAAGAAAAACTAATGCAATTACAAACGCCCCTTTTAAGACATCAAAAGCGAATGCAAATATGCCAAATTTAAATCCAAGGACTCTAATTGTATTGGTTGCACCAGTACTTTTAGATCCATGTTCTCTAATATCAATCTTTTTAAATACTTTTCCGATAATTAAGCCACTTGGTATACTTCCTATAAGATATGAAAGTAACATGAGTAAGCCGATATATACGTATGTCATAAAATTCACCTCATTACTTTTATTATTATATCATATTATTTTTTTTTTAGTAATTAATATAAAAAAAACATAATCAAATATTGTGATTGACCATATTTTTTGATATAATAATAACATACAAATAAGTTGGTGATGATGTGAGCAAAATGATAAAAGAATATGATGAAAAATCGATCCAAATACTAGAAGGACTAGAAGCGGTAAGAAAACGTCCTGGTATGTATATTGGATCTACAGATCAAAGAGGACTACATCACCTGGTTTGGGAAATCGTTGATAATTCAATTGATGAGGCCCTGTCAGGTTATGGTAGTGAAATAACATGTATAATTAAAGCTGATAATAGTATTGAGGTTTCTGATAACGGACGTGGTATGCCATATAAAATGCATACATCTGGACGTGCGACAACAGAAATCATTTTTACTGTTTTGCATGCTGGTGGCAAGTTTTCAAATGAAAGCGGATATAAAGTTTCAGGTGGACTTCATGGTGTAGGATCATCTGTTGTAAATGCACTATCACAATTTTTAGAAGTTACAGTATATAGAGATAAAGGTATATGGTTCCAAAGATTTTCAAATGGCGGAAAAGATATTTCTAAAGTCGAACGACTTGGTGATACTAAAAAAACTGGGACAACGGTTTATTTTAAACCAGATCCTAAAATATTTTCATCCACTCTTTTTTCTTATGATTTAATTAAAGAAAGATTAAGAGAACAAGCCTTTTTGATTAAAGGTCTAAAAATAAACTTAATTGATCAAAGAAATAATCAAAAAGAATCTTTTAAATATGAAGATGGTATTAAAGCTTATGTAGAATTTTTGAATAAAGATAGAAAAGTTGTTAATGATACATATGTCATTGAATCAGCATATCATCTTGAAAAACAAAAAAAGAAAACAATAGAAGTTGATATTGCATTTCAATTTACGCACGGCTACATTGAATCTATTTTTTCATTTGTTAATAATGTAAGAACAAAAGATGGTGGGACACATGAAACAGGATTCAAATCAGCTTTAACCCGTTCTATCAATGATTATGCTAGAAAATACAATATTATCAAAGATAAAGATTCCAATCTTGATGGATCAGACATTAGAGAAGGTTTAACAGCAGTCATATCATTAAGAATACCAGAAGATGTCTTAGAGTTCGAAGGACAAACAAAAGGCAAATTAGGGACTCCTGAAGCTAGAAATGCGACCGATAGTGTTGTATATGAAAATATGTCAACTTATTTAGAAGAACATAAAACTGTTGCAAGTTCTATTATTAATCGTGCAACAAGTGCACAAAAGGCTAGAGAAGCTGCAAGAAAAGCTAGAGAAGAAGCAAGAAATGGTAAAACTAAAAATAAAAAAGAAATTACACTATCTGGCAAGCTAGCACCTGCACAATCTAAAGACAAATCTAAAAATGAATTGTTTTTAGTCGAAGGGGATTCAGCTGGAGGCTCTGCAAAACAAGGTAGAAATAGAAAACATCAAGCTATACTTCCTTTAAGAGGTAAAGTTATTAATACTGAAAAAGCTAGTTTAGATGCAATATTAAGAAATGAAGAAATTGCAACGATGATTCATACAATTGGGGCTGATTTTGGTCCTGATTTTGACATTAAAAAATGTAATTATCAAAAAGTAATCATCATGACCGATGCGGATACTGATGGTGCACATATTCAAGTGTTATTATTAACATTCTTTTTTAGATATATGAGACCATTGATAGATGAAGGTAGATTATATATAGCACAACCTCCTTTATATAAAGTGACAGTAAAAAAAGGAAGAAAAGAAGAATCTAATTATGCATGGTCAGATGAAGAGCTAAAAGCTTTGATTGATGGACAAGCTGCAACTATTCAAAGATATAAAGGTCTTGGAGAAATGAATGCTCCACAACTTTGGGATACAACCATGAATCCTGAACATAGATCTTTAATACAAGTCACTATAGATGATTTAAGCGCATCAGATAAACGCGTTTCTATATTAATGGGTGATCAAGTTGCCCCAAGACGCCAATGGATTGAAGAAAACGTTGATTTTGAAATCAGCGATGATTTTGATCTAGAGTTAGGAGATAAATAATGTCAGTCATCAAGAAAGTAAACGATTATGTTGAAAACATCATTGAATCCTCAGTTGTAGAACTTTTTAGTGATCGTTTTGCTAGATATTCTAAATATATTATTCAAGAACGTGCGCTACCTGATGCCAGAGATGGTTTAAAACCGGTACAGCGTCGTATTTTGTATGCAATGCAACAATTAGGTATGTTTCATAATAAACCTTATAAAAAGTCAGCTAGAATAGCTGGAGAAGTTATGGGGAAATATCATCCACATGGTGATTCAAGTATTTATGAAGCAATGGTTCGTCTTTCTCAAGATTTTAAAATGCGTGCACTTCTTATTGACATGCATGGTAATAATGGATCTATAGATGGTGATAGTGCAGCTGCAATGCGTTATACAGAAGCAAGATTGTCAAAAGCTGCTGAAGCCCTATTAGCTGATATCGAAAAAAGAACTGTACCATTTGTACCTAACTTTGATGATGAAGAATTGGAACCTACTGTTTTGCCTGCTAAATTTCCTAATTTATTAGTTAATGGAGCTACAGGTATCTCTGCAGGTTATGCAACTAAAATACCTCCACATAACTTTACTGAAGTTGTGGATGCAACTATAGCCTATTTAGATAATGATCAAATCACATTTAAAGAAATCACAAAATATATTAAAGGTCCTGATTTTCCAACAGGTGGCATTGTTCAAGGAAAAGAAGGTATCTTACAAGCACTAGAAACTGGTGCTGGTAAGGTTATGATTAGAGCAAAAGCTGATATTGAAGAAATATCTAAGTCTCAAGATTGTATCGTGATTACTGAAATACCTTATGAAGTCAATAAAGCTGATTTAGTTAAAGCTATCGATGTATTGCGCATTGATAAAAAAATCGATGATATTTTAGAAGTTAGAGATGAATCAGATCAACAAGGTTTAAGAATCGCAATTGATTTAAAAAAAGGTGCAGATGCACAATTGATGCTCAACCTTTTATATAAATCAACAGATCTTCAAGTTTCTTATAATTATAATATGGTAGCTATATTAAACCATAGACCTGTTTTAGTAGGCGTTCTACCTATCTTAAAAGCTTATGTAGACCATCAGAAAGATGTCATTACAAATCGTTCTAATTATGAACTTGAAAAAGCTCAAAAAAGACAGCATATAGTTGATGGATTAATTAAAATGGTGAGTATATTAGATGGCGTTATTAAAGCTATTCGTGATTCACAAAATAAACAAAATGCAAAAGAATCAATTATGGAACTATTTGGCTTTACAGATATGCAAGCTGAAGCAATCGTAACACTTCAATTATATCGATTATCAAATACAGATATTCTAGCTTTAGAACAAGAAAGTGATTCATTAGGAGACAAGATAAAAGAATTAGATCATATTTTATCTTCAGAACATGCTTTACGCCGTGTTATTAAACGTGAACTTATTGACATATCTAAAGTTTTAGGTGATCCAAGAAGAACTCAAATAGAAGAAGAAATTGAAACCATTAAAATTGATGAAAAAGACTTAATCTCAGATGAAAAGGTTATGATTGGGATTACAAAAGATGGATATGTTAAGAGAGCTTCATCAAGAAGTTATCAAGCAACTCTAAGCGCTGGACTCAAACAAGATGATGTATTAATCTTTGAAAAAGAAGTTAATACACTTGATACACTTTTATTATTCACTAATCTTGGAAATTACATATTTTTACCAGTTTATAAGATCGATGAGCAAAAATGGAAAGACCTTGGTGTCTATATTAATAACATTACACCTATTGCTCATGATGAACGTTTAATTGATGTTCTTTTAGTCAACAGCTTTAAGGACAATGATTATGTTTTATTAGCTACAAAACAAGGTATGATGAAACAATCTAAACTATCTGATTTTGAAGTCACAAGATATTATAAACCTATGAAATGTATGAAATTAAGTGGATATGATGAATTGGTTTCAATTGATTATGGTCAAAAAGATGATATTATTTCTATATCTAAAAATGGTTATGTCTTAAGATATAAAACAGATGATTTGCCTTTATATGGACTTCAAGCAGGCGGTGTTAAAGGGATGAACATAGGATCTCAAGATGAACTTGTGAGTAGTCTTTATGTTAGAGATCGTGATGATTTCATTATGTTGACATCAAGAGGTCACGTGATTAAAGATATTGTAGAAGAATTACCAGTATACAGTAGAAATAGAAGAGGTATCCTAGTTATAGAACACCTTAAATCTAATCCTCATGAATGTGTTGATGCGGCTAGATTATCTAAAGCTCAACAAAAAGAGAACGTAGAAGTCTTAATTGTTACTAAAAATTATGCACTTAAAACAACTGTATCAGAATTAAAGTATTCAGGTAATAAATTTGGTAAAAAAATGTATGATGATGCAGAACTTGGCAATGGATACATGATTAAAATAGAAGATGCACTTGAAGATGTTGATCTACCAAAGAAAGAAAAGAAAGTTATCAATAAACCAAAAGACACTATTAAAGTTGTTGATCTATTAAAAGAAGAAGAAATTATGACAAAAGATCATAAAAAAATTCATTTAAATCGTTTTGATTTATTTGATGATAATGATGAGTAAAGGGAGAAGAATATGAAATTTATAATCAATGAAAAAGCTTATATGTATGAACAACCAAAAACATTAAAAGAAGTTGCTATAGATTTAAAAGTTAACCAACCATTGGCAGCAACAGTTAATAAAAGATTAAGAGAATTAAATTATATACCTACTAAAGATGCGGATATAGAATTTTTATCATATACAAATGCAGATGCGATAAAAATCTATGAATCAACGCTAAGATATGTGATTGCAATGGCAGTGCATCGCTTATATCCAAGTGCTAAGATAAGATTCAACTATAGTGTGTCAAGAGCAATGCTAGCTGTATTTGATAGCTTTGATGGCATTTTAAATCAAAGAGTTTTAAATGATATAGAAGCAGAAGTTAAAAAAATTATTGACAGTGACTTTTTAATTGAAAGAAAACGTATCTCAATTGGAGAAGCTATTAATATATATCAAAAATTAGATATGCCTGATAAGGTTGAAATCTTAAAATATCGTGATGAAGATTATGTCAATTTATATGAATGTCATAAATATTTAAACTATATGTTTGGATATATGTTGCCATCAACAGGATATTTAAAAACATTTAATTTTATATTATATCATCCAGGCTTTTTGATTCAATATCCAAGAGCAGAAATGGATGGACAGATTCCAGTGTTTAAAGATGAACCAAATTTTGGTAAAGCACTTAAAGAAATTACTAAATGGGGTAGAATTATTAGAGGGAATAGCATTCCTAAAATGAATGAATATGCCAAAGACTATACGACTAGTGTAGACTTTGTTAACATGTGTGAAACTAAACATAATCATCAATTAAATGAACTTGGTGATATGATTGAAAGCAACATGGACACAATTAGATTAATTGGTATAGCTGGGCCATCTTCATCTGGTAAGACAACATTTTCTAATCGTTTAAGAATTGAATTAATGACTAGAGGATTACGTCCTGTGATGATAAGTATAGATGACTATTATTTTGGTAAAGATAGAGCACCTAAAAATCCTGATGGAACACCTGATTTAGAGCATGTTGAAGCACTTGATATTAAACAATTTAATGCAGACATGTTACAACTTATTCAAGGTGAATCAGTCACGCTACCACATTTTAATTTTAATACAGGAAAAAGAGAAAAAGGTAGAACCATTAAGATATCAGAAAATTCTCCGATTATCATTGAAGGCATTCATGCATTAAATGAAAAGATGACACAATCTATTCCTAAGCATCAAAAATTTAATATTTATATCTCACCTCAAACACAATTACATATTGATAATCATAATCCAATTTCAATTACTGAAATTAGATTGTTACGTCGTATTGTTAGAGATCAAAAATATAGAAATTCATCAGCAATTGATACGATGGATATGTGGCCAAGTGTAAGACGTGGTGAATTTAAATGGATTTATCCAACACAAAGAGAAGCAAATTATGTCTATAATTCAGAATTAACTTATGAACTAGCGGTTCTAAAAAAACATGCAGTTACACAACTAAGAGCAATACCAAAAGAAAACAAACATTTTATTACTGCAAATAGAATCTTGAAATTCTTGAAATACTTTAAAGATATCGATGATGATATTGTACCTTGTAATTCTTTATTAAGAGAATTTATTGGAGGCAGTAGTTTTAACAGTTAAAAGGGGATATTTATGAAAGCTTTAGCGAATATTGGACGTATACAAATTTCAAATGAAGTAATGTTGCTTCTATTGTCCTTATATGAATCAAAAGGTAAATCATTTTATTATGATGATCTTTTTAATCGTGATGTTCAAGCATTTGAGAAAAAAACGATAGAAATTAATTTAATATCTATTGCAAAACATCTTGATTTATCAATGACTGAAGCTAGAATAAAGCTATTTGCAAAGAAAAAAATGGTTCCTCGTACAAAAGATGAGCATCTTTTAGCTAATATTAAGATTTCATTATTGCAACTACAATCTAATCCAGATGAGTTTGAATTTTTAGTTAATGAAATATATAATTTAGCTAAATTAATTTCTAAAGATTATGAGCCTATTGTTTTTAATACTTATGATAAAGCTGAAGATGGTTTATTAAAAACTAAAA
Organism: Mariniplasma anaerobium; assembly: GCF_016865445.1. Lineage (GTDB taxonomy): Bacteria > Bacillota_I > Bacilli_A > Acholeplasmatales > Acholeplasmataceae > Mariniplasma > Mariniplasma anaerobium. The sequence goes on from NZ_AP024413.1 coordinate 9,457, forward strand.
AAGCATCTAAAAGAGAAGATTTAGAACAATTGTTAGCACTATTCCAAAAAAGCTTGAGATCTAATAAACATGAATTAACTCAACTTATCTCAAATTTTTATGTAGATTTTATGAATATGAATATATTCACCAAACATAATGACATTATTGGTATGATCGTTTTATATGCATTATTGTTAAAACATTTTAATGTCTTTAAATATGTCAGTTTTTATAAGTATTTTCTAAATATCAAGCAAACTTGGGACCAAGGATTAATTACTGCAAACTATTATTGGTCATCAGGATTTGCACAAACTGATATGCTAAATCGATTACTTGTAGATTTATTGATTAAAGCTTATGAAGAAGTTGATATCATGAGTCATGAATATGAGTTTGAAAAGAATTTAAATAAGTCTGATAATATTGAAAACAGTATTTTAAAACTTCAAGAAATTTTCACAAAAGAAGATTTAAGAAAAAGACATCCAAATGTAAGTGATGCAACAATTGACCGCACTTTAAAGCGATTAAAAGATGAAAACAAAATAAGACCATTAGGTAAAGGTAGAGGTTCTAAGTGGCAACGTATCATCAAAGGTAATAAGAAAGCTCTAATAGAACAACTATCACTTTTTGGTGAATAATATAATTAAAAACATTAAAAGACTTGATATAAAAATATATCGAGTCTTTTTTATTTATATATATATGTATTAGTAGGTCAATATTAATATAAAGAGTATAATATAGGTAAGGAGATGATTCAAGATGAAAAAATATATAAAATCTTTACCAGTAGTTATATTATTCTTTTCAATATTATTAGCAGCAATGATAACTTTAGGTGCTTTGCAGACTGACAATGGTGAAGTCATCATGAATGGTATCAAAGCTACTTTTGGAGGTAATGTTGGATCAATTGGCGGATTTGCAAGTGTTGATGTTGCTTTTAGTTTTATTAATGCAGTTGCGTATTTAGCTCCAGTTATTCTAGTAATCATATTAATCTATACAGTGATGTCTCATAAAACAAAATCACCATTATTTGTTTCAATAGCTATATTAATTATTGCATCATTTGTATTTTCATTTGTTATATTACTTAATTTAGGTGCATATACAACAGGTACAGTTGAAGTCTTAGGAATTGAAGGCACTTATACTTATGAAGCTGCAGTAATTTCCACAGGTGCAATATTAGGCCTTATCTTTTCTGCAGGTGGAGCACTTACAGCCTTAATTTATACAGTATCAGAATTCAAAAAACTATCTTAATACTTAATTAAAGAAAGTATCTAATCGATACTTTTTTTATTAAATAACAGCAAAAATTTAACAATTTATTTAAAATAAGATATAATAGATATTGAAAGTTTGAGGTATATATATGGATATAAAACTATTAAAAAAGTTAAGAGAACAAACAAGTGCAGGTATGCTTGAATGCAAGAGTGCATTAGAAAAATTTGATGATGATTATGATCAAGCCTTATCTCATATAAAGTCGCAAGTTAAAGAAGAAACAACTACAAATAGAGTTGCATCTAAAGGGATGTGCAAGCTTGAAATAAAAGATGATGAAGCCATATTATTTGAAGTCAATGCTGAGACAGATTTTGTGACAAAAAATGAACATTTTCTATCTTTAGTTGATACGCTAGCTTCACATTTAATAGACACAAATGTTGTGAATGCTAATTCAGCATTAAAAGTATTAATAGATGGTCAATCTGTAGACGAACTGATCAAACAAAAGAGTTCTATTATAAGCGAAAACGCTTATCTAAGACGTTTATATCGTGTGAAGAAGCAAGAAGGTCAAGGCTTTGGTAGCTACACGCATATGCAAGGGAAAGTCGTAAGTTTAGTTGTTACAGACAAAAAAAATGATAAGATTGCAAATGAAATTGCAATGCAAATCACTGCAGCATCAGCACAGTATTTATCATTAGAAAACATTGATCAAGATACTATAAATTATGAAAAATTTATGTATGAAAAAGAGCATAATACTTTTAATGAAGATGATTTTAATCAATCATTGAAAGCAAAAACACTTTTATCTCAATCATATATAAAGGACCCTTCAATATCTGTTGAAGCCTATTTAAAACTTCATGACATTAACATTATAGATTTCTTTAGATTTGAGCTTGGACAAGGTATAGATAATAAACTAAATTGTAGATTAGATATTGATTGTGATAATTCAAAAATAACTGTGACACCAATTTATTAACAAAAAAAAACACTATTTAAGAAAATAGTGCCAGACTGTAGACAAAAGGACTTTTCAAAAACGAGTTTTCGTTATGAATCGCCCTTTTTTTGTTTTTTGTGGATAAATATAAAAAAAAGATCTCTATTTGCTCGATATCAATAATAAAGTAAAGCTATGTCCACATTAATGCGGCTAACTTTTTCAAATTATACATACTAAAAATCATGAAGCTTCGATCTTCATTCTTTTGACGTCCCCTTAAATAGGTAACACCTAGACAGTGATTCATCTTTGAAATCCCAAAAACTCTTTCAACTGATGATTTTCTTTTGGGATAAAGCTCCCTTCCAATCTCTGAGAGTCTCGTTTCTTTGATTAAAGGATTTACATACTCTAATTGATGTCTTGTTAAACTTCTTGTTTTTTGATTTGTACACTGTGCTTTAAATGGGCATTCTATACAATCTTTAACACGTGTCTTGTATTCACGGTATCCTAGTTTATTGGTTCCTCTGTAAGTTAGTATCTTTTCATTAGGACATATATAATAGTCATGCATTTCAATATAATCAAATCTATTCTTTGTAAGGTGCCGTTCTCCATTTAGACCTATAGAACCATCTTTTCCTTTAGGCCGTTTATATGGCAATACAGGTAGGACTTTTCGCTTATATATTTCATTAAGAAGAATTGGATTATCATATCCAGAGTCCATGACTGCCACTTTAACTTCCTTATGGGTATCTAGATAGTTAACTACTGTATCTAATCCTGTTATACTATCATGAAGGTTTCCTGCAAACATCTCAGAGGATAAAACCCAACCGTTCTCATCGCTGATCACTTGATTGCTGTAGGCTAATTGTCGCTCTTTTTCACCTTTATGAAACATCCCGCAATCTGGATCAGTTAAACTGATGATTGCTTTCTTTGGGCTATCATAATCAATGATTTTCTTACCTTCTTTTAGTCTAAGTTCATTAATTTCTTCATGGAGCTGTTTAACATATTTATGTGTTGAATCATTGATTAAGATATCATTAACACGTCTTTTATTGGCATATGCTTTAATATGTGTTGAATCGACAAAGATGTTATCCATCTTGACTAACTTTAAGTT